>NZ_JBQWAS010000027.1:0-40026 GCF_052492075.1 Haloleucobacter albus | reverse complement strand
TCTCTTCCATCCTCGCCTCCCTCAAAACTGTATTTCATCGTCGATTTCGCCGCCCTGGCTGGCCGCGCCGCGATAGTCATAATCGGCCGAGGTACTTTCAAGGGGGGTGAGTTCCCCCCGGAAGGGGCGCAGCACCACCTCAGAGCGTGGGGATCCAACGGATGCTTTTCGAGCGTGACAGCTTTTAATATCTAATTTGGGGAGCCTTTGTCGGGCGAATTGCACGAGGCTTATTTTCGTGAAACCCTGACCTTCCAGACTGCGATACATACGCTTTGAGAAAGGTTTAGGTCTCATGAAAGCATATGGAAAGACGCTAGCTATTGCGCTGGCCAGCCTGATTGCCGGGACTGCAAGCCTTCCCTCCGTGGTTAATGCCTGTACCCGTGCGATTTACAATGGGGCGGATGGCACTGTCATCACCGGCCGCAGCATGGACTGGATGCAGGAAATGCAGACGGATCTCTGGGCTTTCCCGGCCGGGATGAAGCGGAGCGGCAATGCAGGGCCGGATTCTGCTACCTGGACATCAAAATATGGAAGCGTCATCGCTTCCAGCTATAATGTCGCCAGTGCCGATGGCATGAATGAAAAGGGGCTGGTGGCGAACCTCCTCTATCTTGCTGAATCAGAATATGCGGAGAATTCCGCCAATCCGCCTATCACTGTCGGTCTGTGGGCGCAGTATGTGCTCGACAATTATGCGACCGTCGATGAAGTCGTGCGGGGGCTGACCGAGAAGCCGCTCCGTATCATTGCGCCGAAGTTGCCCAATGGTTCGCCTGCCACTCTGCATCTGTCTGTGTCAGATGCCAGCGGAGACTCCGCGATTTTTGAGTATGTTGGCGGCAAGTTGCAGGTCCATCACGGCAAGCAGTATACTGTGATGACCAATTCTCCAGTTTACGATCAGCAACTGGCGCTGAACACCTATTGGCAGACTCTTGACGGCTCCTTTTTGCCCGGCACCAATTCTGCCGCTGATCGCTTTGTGCGTGCTTCCTACCTGATGAATTCGGTGAAGAAGAGTTCGGACCCGAACTTCATCAAGGATATTGCCGGTGAAAGCTATGCCCATCAGGCCGTGGCGCAAACCCTGTCGGTAATGCGCTCTGTCAGCGTGCCACTCGGCATCTCCACACCCGGAAAGCCAAATCTTGCTTCAACCTTGTGGCGGACTGCGGGAGACCAGACCAACCTGGTCTATTTCTTTGATTCCGCAACCATGCCGAATACATTCTGGGTTGATCTGAAGAAGCTCGATTTGTCAGTGGGCGCGTCGCCTAAGAAATTGCCTGTTGCTGGCGGGCATGATTATGCGGGCGATGCCTCCTCCCGTTTCATTGAGGCAACGCCCTTTACCTTCATGACAGTTGATCCTTCGCAGTAGAAGAAGAGCGCTCCATTCGGGTGACGCTTGCACTTTGGCTTGATGCCGCTAACCCTTACTGTCGAATGGGGTGTATCGGCTCTGCGCGATAAGGTGCACAAACAAGCCCTGTTCCCGTCGCTGAGGCGGGAGCGGGGCTTTTTTGAAACAGATCGCTGCCACATCATCCGAGCTGTTCCCATGAGTGCGGATGGGTGCGGTGGCGGCCCATCGTCCGTACAGCCGGATGTCTTCTTGCATTCAGGGTCGCAGAGGCGTTCTATGAGACGTCGAGACATCGTGCAACGGCTCCGACGGATAGCTCCATTATCAGCCCGGCCGGGTCTTGCGCCAACGATGGACAGAAAGAGCGGCATGGATACCGACATTCGCTTCGCCGTAGCGCAATGCACATTGGGCTCTGTGCTGGTGGCGCAGAGCCGCGCGGGTATTTGCGCTATCTTGCTGGGGGATGACCCGGAGGTTCTGATGCAGGAGCTTCTGGGCCATTTTGCGCATGCACAGCCGCTTGCTGAAGGAGCTGCGTTCGAGGACGTGGTCGCGCGCGTTGTTGATTTCGTCGATGCCCCGAAAGCCGATCTGGGATTGCCTCTGGATCTGCGGGGGACGGACTTTCAGCAGTGCGTGTGGCAGGCTTTACAGCAGATTCCGCCGGGTGAAAGCGTGAGCTATGCAGAGCTTGCCCGGCGTATCGGTTTGCCCAAGGCAGCACGCGCCGTGGCGCAAGCCTGTGCGACAAACCGCATTGCGGTGGCCATACCGTGCCATCGTGTTGTGCGTTCAGATGGCGCACTCTCCGGCTATCGCTGGGGCGTAGCACGTAAGCGCGCCTTGCTGGAGCGGGAGGCGCAAGGCTGATCCTCAGCTTGCGTCGCTTACTTGCGGGGCACTTATGGGCGTCATGTTGGTGTGCCCCTTTTCTTCACCCGCGCTTTTATCCTTTGAGATACCCTTGGGTGGGCCATAACTGATAATGCGATCATTGGCTGAAGGGGTGCCATTGCTGGTCGAGGCAAAAATGATCGCGCCCGAAGGCTTCACCCATAAGAAAATGATGGTTTGCTCCGGGCGGCTTTCCAGATAAGCCTTGTAATCGAAGGCTTCAGTCAGCTTCGTGGCGTGGAAAACCCAGCCCTGCCAATGGCGCATCCGCAATTCGCTGAAGGGTATGGTGTCTTTCGTCAGTGGGCGGCCACCCAGCGTGAAGTTCAGGGAGTGGCGGCTGGACTGTTCCTCGCCACGGCCCAACTGGAAGACATTGGAGCGGCCCAGTTCGGGCGCGAAATCCGTACAGACGAGTGAATTATAGGCATCATTATCTGAAACCGCGATCATCTTGGAAAATTGTCGCGGGTCAATTTCATGATGGGCCTCTTCGGAAAGAATGTCTCCAAAGAAGACGGGCACCTCCGCCAGCCGGGCCTCTGCAATATGGTTCCAGTTCGGGTCGGCGATAAGTACCGGAACTTCGACCTCTCGCAATTTGCGCGCAAGGCTGGTGGCCCATCCTGAACCGCCTACAATCAGCAGGCCGGGCCGGGCCGTACTTTTCAGTTTCAGCAGTGCCGCCAGCGGAGACAGGGTGAAGCCATGCAGAATGATGGTGCTCACCACCACCGCAAAGGTGAAAGCAACCATACGGTTTGCATCTGCAATGCCGGCCTGCGCCAGTGCTGTGCCAAACAGGCCGGAAACGGCCACGGCCACCACGCCGCGTGGTGCAATCCAGCTTGTCAGAATGCGTTCCTGCAAGGTGGCTCCAGAGCCAATGGTGGCGAGCATGATGGCCACCGGGCGCACAATGAAAAGCAGAAGGGCGACAAAAGCTACTGTACGCCAGTCCAAACTCTTCAGGTCTTCCAGAGTGAGCGAGGCTGTGAGCAGAATGAAAATGCCCGAAACCAGCACGATGGTGATGGTTTCTTTGAAGCGCCGCATTTCTGTCAGGCTGGCAATTCGGGTATTGGCGAGAACCACCCCCATCACCGTCACCGTGAGCAGCCCGGCTTCTTCGAGCACCAGATTGGTCAGCGCATAGGCGACCAGTACGGCGACGAGCAGAATGGGGGCTTTCAGAAATTCCGGCACATGGCCGTGTTCAAATGTCCAGCGAATGACCCAGGCTGCCAATATTCCGCCCAGCACGGCGCACAGAAAGGCCGCCACCACTACATAGGCGAGGCTGTCGGCATGGTGGGCCCCAATCAGTACCAGAATGACTTCAAAGGCCACCACCGCGAAAAGAGCCCCTATGGGATCATTCACGATGGCTTCCCATTTCAGCAGGGAGGCTGGGCGGGAGGCCAGTTGCGCCTGTCGCAATAACGGGGTGATGACGGTTGGACCCGTCACCACGAGAATAGCGCCCAGCACCACGGCGGTGGGCCATGTCAGCCCGCCAACATAATGTGCGGCAAGCGCGGTCATCACCCACACCATGGGCCCGGCCAGCAAAATGATACGCCGCACCGCAGTGGAAGTTTCGCGGATTTCCTTGAAATTAAGTGTGAGACCACCCTCAAACAGAATGATGGCCACAGCCAGAGAGACAAGAGGGCGGTAGATCTCGCCAAAATCCTCGGCAGGATTGATGAAGCCTGTACCCGGCCCGGCAATGAAGCCCACCGCCAGCAACAATACAATGGCAGGAAGGCGCAGTCGCCACGCAAACCACTGGGCAGCCATGCCCGCCATGCCGATGAGAGCGATTTTAAGGCCGATATCTTGCATGAAGGCAGATGTCTTTCTGTCTGGGACTTGCGCGCGGGCAAAAAGATGTTTCGATGGCTAGTGGCCGCTGGGGCAGGGCATGTTATCTGTTTCGCCGAAGCGCGTCAGCCTGTTGGTCAATATTGCTGCCATATTTCAGCTTATGAACAGGTATGATAAGGCGCATGGAAAAGGGCTGGCGCTGTCAGCTCTGGCCTGAGACCCGACTGGGGTTGCATTCGGCATCTGTCGGGGCATGTGCTGCGGGAGCGTGTTCATCATGTCACGAGCCTTGCTCTTTCTGGAATTCTGTTCAGGAAACGCGGACTTGTGACTTCACTAACGCGATCTGGACGATTAGAGGCACACATGCAAAGCGTCCTCACAGCCTGCGCCAGTCATTTGCACGACAGCCGGGCAGGGGATCTGCGTCCCTGCCGTTTCTCCCAATACAGGAGCCGCCATGCGCGAGGAGTCTAATCCCGCCGACGTGGAAGCCGGTTCGGGCTTTTCCGCAAGCCCCTCGGCTGTCCTTCCTGATTTGAGGGATGCTGAAGACCACATCTCCGATGCCTTCAAGGCGCATGTTGAACAGGCGGTTGAAGCGCGGGATGTCGATACGCTGAAAGCTCTCGCCCAGAATCTGCATGAGGCAGATATGGGCCAGCTGCTCGAAACGCTGGATGGAGAGGAGCGCCGTCGGCTGATCGAGCTGCTGGGGGCGGATTTCGATTTTGTCGCGCTGACGGAAGTCGAGGAAACGATCCGGGTCCAGATTTTGCATGGCTTGGCGCCGGGTACGGTGGCCAAGGGCCTGCGGGAGCTGGATTCGGACGATGCTGTTTATATCCTTGAGGATCTTTCCGAAGAGGATGTCGCGTCTATTCTGGTGCAGATGCCGGCGCCGGAGCGCGTGGCGTTGCAACGCTCGCTGGATTATCCCGAATCCAGCGCCGGCCGGCGGATGCAGACGGATTTTATCGCCGTGCCGCCTTTCTGGACCGTCGGTCGCACCATTGACTATATGCGAGAGACTGAAGATCTGCCTGATACCTTCTATGAGGTTTTTGTGGTGGACCCAGCCTATCGTCTGGTTGGGGCCGTTGCTCTGGACAGGCTGTTGCGCAGTCGCCGGCCTGTGCTGATGACGGCGGTGAAGGCAGAGCATCAGCAGGTGGTGCGGGCTTCGGACGATCAGGAAGATGTCGCGCGCATGTTCGAGCGCTACAATCTCGTCTCCGCTCCGGTGGTGGACGATGCCGGGCGTCTGGTCGGCGTGATTACCATTGATGACGTGGTGGACGTGCTTCAGGAAGAGGCGGATGAGGATCTGCGCGCGCTGGGTGGCGTGGGCAGCGATGAGGAGCTTTCAGATTCCGTGACCTATACGGCCCGTGGTCGTCTGCCCTGGCTTATGGTGAATCTGGGAACGGCTTTTATTGCATCCTCCATCATTTCTCTTTTTGAAGGCACCATTCAGAAAATGGTGGCATTGGCCATTCTCATGCCCATTGTGGCCTCTGTTGGCGGTAATGCCGGCACCCAGACCATGACGGTGGCGGTGCGCGCCCTCGCGACACGGGATCTTTCCAGCCATAATGCCCGGCGTGTGGTGCGCCGAGAAGTTCTGGTGGGGCTGTTTAACGGGCTGGCTCTGGCTGTTCTGTTGGGGGTGATTGCCGCCCTGTGGTTTGCGAGTGTGGATCTGGGCATCGTCATTTCAGCCGCCCTGGTGCTGAATATGGTGTCCGCCGGTTTGTTCGGGATTCTCATTCCTATTGCCATCTCACGTCTGAAGCTGGACCCTGCCGTTGCATCCGGCGTGTTTGTGAGCATGGTGACAGATGTGGTCGGTTTTCTTGCCTTTCTGGGGCTGGCGACATTCTGGTTTATGTGGTGGTAATCTGGGGTGGTGCGCTATAGGGTTGAAGGGGCATGCGTTAATGCGCGCCGACAGCCTGTTATGCACTATCAATCACAAATCCGGCTCACCAACCCCTTGCGAGCACGTATGAAGTGTTCAAAATGCTGAGGCTGGTCTGCCGCAATGCCTGCGGAACGAAGGGGGGCGTACTATTTTTCGAGTTTTGCAGGCTGTGTTGCGCCGCCCTTTCCTGACAGGCACGATCATATTCGTGCTGCTGATAGGTGCTGGCGCTGCGGTGCTTACGCATCTTGCATTGGGGGTCGATCAAGAGGTCGCGGTTCGTGAGAGAGCAGCGCTGAGGATCGCGCTGGATCAGCACACCCAGATGATGAAAGACGCCGTCGCCAGCAGGAACATGGAGGAAGCGGCGCTTTCCGGTCTTTTGCGCAATGACCTTTCCAGCGTGCATCAGGAATATGGCGCACTGCTGAGTGACCATTACAATTTTGAATATGTCTACGTCACGGACGCTGAAGGGCGGCTTGTCTATAGCTCCGAGTTTGGCAATCAGGGTGAACATTCCCATTTTCAGCGGCTGCGCCGGGCGCTGGAACAATTATCCCGGCATGTTGGTCTGGGGGGAGGCGGGCTGGCGCTGGGGCCCAAGGATTCAGCCCTTCTGGTCATGCATGTTTTCCGGGAGGAGAGCCCGCATCTGAACATGCCTCAACCCCTGCGAGTTTATCTGGGGGATGTGGTTGATGCACGCCTGCTGGAGGATATGGCGTCACCGACGCAGTTGCGTGGCGTGCGTCTGTTGAAGGATGTCCCCGACGGCACATCGGGTGGGTTGCAGGTCACCAATCTTCTGGATGATACGCCCGCATGGCTGAACTGGAATCCCAGCGAGCCGGGGCGCAATTTGCTGGTGCGCGCCCTTTTGCCTTTGGCGCTGATCGCCTGGGCGTTGGCCCTGCTGCTTTTTATCCTCATGCTGAGATATCGTCGCCTTGCCATCGCGATGGGGCTCAAAGAGGTGCAGGCGCGGGAACTGGCGCAGAGTGATCGCCTGACAAGGCTGGCCAATCGTGAACATTTTGTCGGGGAGCTGGAGGAGGCGCTCAAAGCCTGCTCGGAAACCGAGCCGGTGGCCCTGCTTTTCGTCGATCTGGATTCCTTCAAGGATATCAATGACAGCAGCGGCCATGCCGCGGGTGACGGCATTCTTCAGGCCGTCGCTCAACGTTTGCGTGGCTGTGTTTCATCCCGTGGCGTGGCGGCGCGTTTTGGCGGGGATGAGTTTATTCTGTTCGTTCATTATCAGGAGAAGGCGGAGATTGCGGCGCTGGCTGCGGATATTTTCCGCGCCATTGCACAGCCTGTCCGGGTGGGGGAGGAGCGCTTTCAGATCAGCGTCTCCATTGGTGCCGCCTGCGCGCCGGGGGATGCGAAAAGCGCCAGCGAGTTGATGCGGCGCGCCGACATAGCCCTTTATCGCGCCAAGGCGGAGGGGCGAGATACTTTTCGCCTGTTTGAGCCCCGTTTTGAGCAAGAGCAACTGGAGCGCCGGCGTATTGAGCGGGAACTTGTAAGAGCGCTGGAAAAGGAGGAGCTGACTGTCCTCTACCAGCCGCAGGTGGATATGGAGAGTGAGCGTATCGTCGGCTTTGAAGCTCTTGTGCGCTGGGACCATCCGACGCTCGGGCGTATTCGCCCGGATGGCTTTATTCCGGTTGCGGAAAAAGCACGCTTCATCCACCTGATTGATGCCTATGTTCTGAATGTGGCGTGCCGGGACGCGCAGATGCTGCCGGGGGTGAGCATCTCTGTGAATATGTCCCCGATGAATCTGCACCGGCCGGATATCGTCGAGAATATCGCTGCTACTTTGCGAAACTCTGGCCTTGAGCCTTCTCGTCTGGAGTTGGAACTGACAGAAAGCGCCATTCTCGAAACCGGAACGGAGGCCATGGAGCTGCTGCTCCAGATCCGCAAGCTGGGGGTTCATCTCGCACTGGATGATTTCGGCACCGGCCATGCATCTCTGGTGCATGTGCGGCGTTTCCCGATTTCAAAGATCAAGATCGACAAGTCCTTCATCTTCAATCTGGGTGTTCAGAAAGAGGCCGCATCCATTGTGGAATATGTGGTGCGCCTTGGCCGTTCCCTGGGCATTGTTTTGACGGCGGAGGGGATAGAAAACAAAGAGCAACTGCGGTTTCTGCGGGCTTTCGGGGCGCAGCAGGGACAGGGCTATTTGTTCGCGCCGCCATTGCCCCTTGCTACTGCGGCAAGATTGCTGAAAGAGCAGGCGGCTTCCGATGTCGCCACACCCCACTGGCCCGCTTGTGCGCCCCCTGAGGGAGAGCAGCACGATGAGACGCCAAAAATGGGCGCGCAAACTGCGGCAACCTGAAGCCTTTAGGCTGATGCTCGGACATGAGCGCATCTGGCTGGAAAATCTCGCCCTATTATCGCTTGTTCCATAAGCAGCAGTGCGGGATGTATCTTCCGGCCTTTGTGTCGTTATAAGTGGGAGATCAGCGTCTTCTGTCTCTGCAATATGGAGTTTCTGAGAAAGCCGCGCAGAGGCTTGGCGCATGCAAAAGCCGGGAAGAGAACGTGACTGAAACCGCACGCATTGATGGAAAAGCCTTCGCAGCAGGTCTGCGTTCACGCATCGCTGATGAAGTGGCGGAGTTGGGGCGCACTCATGGGCTGAAGCCCGGCCTTGCCGTGGTACTGGTGGGGGAAGATCCCGCCAGCCAGGTTTATGTGCGCAACAAGGCCGCCCAGACCGTTGAGGTCGGCATGGCCTCGTTCGAGCATCGTTTGCCGGCGGAAACCTCGGAGGAGGAGGTTCTGGCGCTGGTGCAGAAGCTGAACGCCGACCCGGCTGTGCATGGCATTCTGGTGCAACTGCCCCTGCCGGCCCAGATCGATTCATCGCGCGTGCTCTCGGCCATTGATCCCGCGAAGGATGTGGATGGCTTCCATGTCGTCAATGCTGGCCGTCTCGCCGTGGGGCTGGAAGCGCTGGTGCCTTGCACGCCTCTGGGGTGCATGATGCTGCTGAAGCATCATGTGGGGGATCTTTCCGGGCTGGAGGCCGTGGTTCTCGGTCGCTCCAACATTGTAGGCAAGCCGATTGCGCAATTGCTGTTGCAGGCAAACTGCACAGTCACCATCGCCCATTCCCGAACCCGTAACCTGCCGGATGTCTGTCGTCGTGCGGATATTCTCATCGCTGCGGTTGGCCGGCCTGAAATGGTTCGGGGAGACTGGATCAAGCCCGGCGCCACGGTGATTGATGTGGGCATCAATCGCGTGCCGAAGGGGGATGGCAAGACCCGGCTTGTCGGGGATGTGGCTTTTGACGAGGCGCAGGGTGTGGCGGGTCTCATCACCCCTGTGCCGGGTGGCGTCGGCCCCATGACAATCGCCTGCCTGCTTCAGAATACGTTGACTGCAGCCCGTCGGCAGGCTGGGATCAACGGACAGGTCTGACCCGCCGGTGCCGGATTGGCTCAGGGTATGCGCTACCCTGAGCCTCCTTTTATGCCAGTGCTGTTGCGTCCGTGTCCTGCGATGGAGGCGGACCCATTCCGCTTTGCTCTGCCAGAGCCTGAAGGCGGGTCTTGTCTGCTGCGGCAGACAGGCCCTGTTCAGCGCGTGCCAGAGCCTGCCGGGCCTGTTGCCATGCTGCGGCACGGAAAGTTTCATCGCCCGTATGGCTCAGGGCTATCAGAGCCTTATGCAGCCGAAGCTGCACC
Organism: Haloleucobacter albus; assembly: GCF_052492075.1. Taxonomy (NCBI): domain Bacteria; kingdom Pseudomonadati; phylum Pseudomonadota; class Alphaproteobacteria; order Hyphomicrobiales; family Xanthobacteraceae; genus Haloleucobacter; species Haloleucobacter albus. The sequence continues at coordinate 30,287 of NZ_JBQWAS010000027.1, read as the reverse complement.
TCAATGAGCCCGGCTCCATCCCGCGCAATCGCCATGAAGGCGTCGTCAAACAGATCTGCACTGCGCAAGGGTGGCACCTGAACAAGCGGATAGGGGGCTTCTTTCTCTTTCGCGGAGGCTTCGCCCTGCGCCCATAAATTCATCAGACGGGTTGAACGACCGATAATATCGATGGCTGTTCCCGGATCATTGATACCGGGAGAGAGGGCGCGCGATGCGATCTCGCTCATCACTGCAAGACCAAAGCGAGGATCTTGCGGAAAACTGCGCTCATCGGAGATGGAAAAGGCGTCGCGTATGGCCTCATGCAGGGCCTCCAGCCTTTTCTGCTGTTTCTCTTCCCTTTCCTCTGGTGTTTCCCCGTCATCACCGGGGTGTGCGGAAGAGGTTTCTTCGCGCGGGATCCCGCTTTCCACAATGCGGGCAAGGGGCGTGTGAGAATACACGAATGTGCCCGGAACAGCCTGAAGCTGAAGCGAGATATTGTGCTCCTCGCAACATGTGTTTAGCGCCGCCACATCGACAAACTGCACATAGCCAATGGTTTGCGTTGTCACCGGGGGAATGCTCTCGGCCGTGGAAGGCTCATCTTCGGAGAGGGCAACGCCGCCCAGATAGGGCATGCGCAGGCGGGCGCGAATGGCTTTTTCCGCGGCGACTTCCACACGACGTGTTGTTTCGCCCACCCGACCCAGCTTGGTGAGGTGGTCGATCCAGTGCAGCAGGGAGATCACGATCAATGCAATGACGGCAATGGTGACGATGAACAAGACCACCCGTCCCCGGTCGCCATAAACTCCCGCCTTCAGCGCCACTATGCCGACAATGCTGAACAGGAAGGAGCCGATAAAGGTGGAAAGCACATTCTGTGTGGCTGAATCCTCCATCACCAGCTTCGTGGCTCTTGGCGTCACATTGCTGGTGGCGGAGCCATAGGCCGAGGTCATCACGCTGAGCGAGAAGGTGGTGACCGCAAGCATGCTGGAAGCGATGATGGATAAAAGGCTGTCAATCGCATCCGCCCCAATAGGGGTGGAGAGGCTCCAGGGTATGTAGTTTTCGGCAACGGCCGCCAGAATCGCAGCCAGCACGCCAAGTGCACCGATGAGTGTGGCGCGCAGCCACAACCGGCTGGAAACCTGCAACCATATCCATCGCCAGCGCGCCATGCGGCTCTCCCGCCTGTATTGCCATTCATTGCATCCGGCGCGGCTTTTCAGCGAGCGCGCCATTCTGAATAAGGACGAGCTTTCAACATTCTGTGCCTGGCGGCAATCCCGATACTGTGGATTGGCGCATGTCATATCCGCTGGACTGGAATGTAGTTTGGCTTTCGGGGGTGCACGTATACGTTGCGGCGCAGCATGTTTTTACATCGCCTCACGCTACAATTTGGCGCATTATATTGCCAACTTTCATGCAGGTGATGTGGGCCTGCATGACAAACAAAATGGAGGCCCTTCACGCAACACAGGTTGCAGGAGGGCACTTCATAAAAGCAAGGGAGCAGCCCATGTCCGCCAACGTCATTTCCGCCGAGGCCGCCTCCACGCGCACCTATTCCGGTGCCATGCGCAATGAGGGCCTTTCACCTCTGCCTGAGGTGGAAATTGAACGCCGCCTGAGGGCGGATCTGCCTTGCTGGCATTATGAGGATGGTTGGCTGCGCAGAACCTATCGCATCAATGACTGGAACGCCACATTGATGCTGGTGAATGCCGTGGGCCACCTTGCCGAAGCGGCATGGCACCATCCTGTTCTGTCGGTATCCTGCGGCATGGTGGAAATCCGCCTTCAAACGCATGATGCAGGCGGTGTGACGTGTCGCGATTTTGCGCTGGCGCGCAAGATTGATGAGGTAGTGGATTGGAAGCCGGGCGAGAGCCAGAGGGGGCGCGCGGATGCCATGGTTTCTGATGAATCTCGATTCGGAGCCCAGACACACGCCTGAATTGTGACGCCGGACAAAATACCGGCCTGACCATAATGGACCCGCCATGAGCCTCATGGCGGGCCTTTTCGTTCTCTGGCGCTTACGAACAGTGCAATGGGTTGAAAGTTTCGGAGATCTGGCGCCTTCGACCCCCTTCAATGAGCCGACAGCCTGTGTGCTGGCAGCACAGATGTGCCAGTAAAGGTTGCCAGTCCATAGCCCGGAGGAGTAGGTGTCCTGAAAGGATTTGCGGCGCAATGCCGCCAGATGGAACAGGATGACGATGACGCTTCATTCGCGGCCTGCTGATGCCAAAAAGCTCATCCCCGGCGCCACTGGTGACTGGGAGGTGGTGATCGGCATGGAAGTTCATGCTCAGGTCGCCTCCAGGGCCAAGCTCTTTTCCGGTGCGTCCACGGCTTTTGGCGGTGATCCGAATGATCATGTCTCGCTGGTGGATGCCGCCATGCCGGGCATGCTGCCTGTCATCAACCGGGAGTGCGTGGCACAGGCTGTACGCACCGGGTTGGGGCTGAAGGCCGAGATCAACCTGACTTCGGTGTTTGATCGGAAGAACTATTTCTACCCGGATCTGCCGCAGGGTTACCAGATTAGCCAGTTCAAGCAGCCTATCGTGGGTGAGGGTGCTGTGGTGGTGGATTTGCCCGATGGTGAGAGCATCACTGTTGGCATCGAACGGCTGCATCTGGAGCAGGATGCAGGCAAGTCGATTCATGATCTCTCCCCCACCCAGAGCTTTGTGGATCTGAACCGCTCCGGCGTGGCGCTGATGGAGATCGTCTCCCGGCCGGATCTGCGCTGCTCTGAAGAAGCCAAGGCTTATGTGACCAAACTGCGCACTATTCTGCGTTATCTGGGCACATGCGATGGCGATATGGAAAAGGGCAATCTGCGCGCGGATGTGAATGTATCCGTGCGCCGGCCCGGTGAGGATCTTGGCACGCGCTGCGAAATCAAGAATGTCAATTCCATTCGTTTCATCGGCCAGGCCATTGAGGTGGAGGCGCGTCGGCAGATCGGGATTCTGGAAGATGGAGGCTCCATCGATCAGGAAACCCGCCTGTTTGATCCAGGCAAGGGCGAAACCCGCTCCATGCGCTCCAAGGAAGAAGCGCATGATTATCGCTATTTCCCCGATCCAGACCTGCTGCCGCTGGTGTTGGAAGAGCCATGGGTTGATGCGCTCAAGAGCAATTTGCCGGAATTGCCAGACGAGAAGAAAGCGCGCTTCATCTCGGATTATGGCCTGAGCGCCTATGATGCCGGCGTTCTGGTGGCAGAGCGGGAATCCGCGGATTATTTTGAGGCTACAGCCAAGGGCCGTGATGGCAAGGCGGCTGCCAATTTTGTCATTAATGAGCTGTTTGGCCGCCTTCATAAAGACGGGAAGGATCTCTCTACTTCTCCGGTGAGCCCGGAGCAGGTCGGGTCCATTATTGACCTGATCGCTGAAGGGGTCATCTCTTCCAAGATCGCCAAGGATCTGTTCGAGATCGTCTTCACCGAGGGCGGCGATCCGCGCGCCGTGGTGGAAGAGCGCGGTATGAAGCAGGTGACAGATACCGGCGCAATCGAAAAGCTGGTGGATGACATCATTGCCGCCAATCCAGAGAAGGTGGCGCAGGTGCAGGCCAAGCCCACTATGCTGGGCTGGTTTGTGGGGCAGGCCATGAAAGCCTCTGGCGGCAAGGCCAATCCCAAGGCGCTCAATGAGATTTTGAAGGCCAAGCTCGGGATCTGACCCCAGTTTGCAGAATATGAGAAGGGCGGCTTTTCCATGAGGAAGGCCGCCCTTTTGTTGTTTGGGGGTGCCGTGTCACTGTTGAGACAGGCTGACATTCATCCGCTTTTCAGCCGGGTCCAGTTCATGTCACCCAGATCATAGCTTTGCTGTTGGCGAGCAACGGCAGCATCCGCATCAGAAGCATCTCCTCTGCGCTGCTCAACGCGATTCACCCGCACTGAGAGGTCAGCTTCCAGCCAGATTCCGATAAAGGGCAGGCCGGCGGCCTGCGCGACCCGCTCCACATCAAGTCGCTCATAGGGGCGGGCATGCACTGCATCCACAATAACGCTCTGGCCGCTGGCAAGGGCCCGCGCCGCAAGCGCGCACAGGCGGGCGTAAACGCGCTGGGTGGCTTGGGGCTCATAGGCTTCTGCGGGCAGAGGTTCCGTCTCGGCAGTCTGAAACAGATGTTTGCGCTCCACATCACTGCGCAACACCAGCGCGCCAGGCGGGCGGCCAATGAATGGAGCCCAGGCCATGGCGCAGGTGCTTTTTCCCGTGCCGGAGAGCCCGCCAATAGCGACCAGATGGGGGCCTGGCGTTTGGGCGGCTTGGGGAAGGGCCGGAAGCATCCGCTCACCAGCATGGAATGTATCCGGCGCAAGCGTGCAGCTTTCTGGTTTCAGAAACAGTAATGCGGTTTGGAACAGGTGGCGGATGCGTTGTTCCGCTGCGGTACGCGCCTCCGCTGAGAGATGATCCAGCCCGGCGGCTTCCACCTTGGCCCGAATGGCGGCGCGCATGCTGAGGAAGAAGGGCAGGGCGGAAAGCCCCTCAAGGTGACCTTCTTCCTGCGCTTCCCACAGATAGCGGTTGAACACTCTATTGGCTGTCGTGAACAGCCCCCGTTGCCACAGGTCCATCAACAGGAAAGCGAGATCATAAAGAGTATCGCAGGTGGCGATCTCCTCATTGAACTCGATCGCGTCAAACAGAACGGGGGCATCATCCAGCAGCACAATGTTGCGCAAATGAAGATCGCCATGACAGCGACGCACATAACCCGCTTTGCCGCGGACTCTCAGCAATGGACGGATATGGGCGAATGCCTGCTCTGAAGCGGTGCAGAGCGCCTCGGTTTGCGCAGGCGGGAAGAGGGCTGGGCGTGCTGTGAATTCGGCGCGGTTATCGGAAAGGAAATCCTCGAAACAGGCGCACGGATCTTCCTTGTGAACCACCGGAGCACGCACATGCGAGGCGACGATTGCCCGCGCGAGCGCCTTGATTTCAACAGAGGTGAGATCTCGTTCCGTGGTCACCTTGTCGAGCGTGTGTGCGGTATCGAAGCGGCGCATCTTCACCGCATAGTCTACCACGTCACCCATTCCTCCCAGATGCAAGGCGCCATTTGCACCGCGCGTGATCGGCACAACATCCAGATAAAGGTCGGGGGCATTGGTCTTGCCGATCCGTAGTTCGGCCTCACAGGAGACCTTACGCTTTTCCAGCGTCGAAAAATCCATGAAGGGGAAGTAGACCGCGCGCTTGACTTTGTAGGCAAAAGGGCCGGCCAGAAAGACGGCAGCTCCATGGGTATGGATTTGCTGAATTTGTGTATCTGGCGGCAGGTCATGGGCTTGGGGCTCAGCCAGAAAGGCAAAGAGCACGCTTTGGTCTGCGACCACATGATTGGGAAGACAGGCCCCCTGCACGGCCTGAGACGATGCGGAACCTGCCGAAGGAGAAGTCATCGAAGCCTCGGGGCAAGAGAAAAGTGTAAGGCAGCGCATAGCCTTACGAATGGGTGTGCGCGCCACGTTGCAGCATGGCGAGGGTCAGAGCTTGAAATAGAAGGGTTGTGGCCGGTCCGCCCCAGTTGCCCCGCCGCATTTGCAACAAGGCCCCAATGAGAAGGGTGACGAAAGTAAGGTTGAGCAGATTCATCCGCCCTTCTGTCGCGCGTGACATGCCGGCGTTGACAGAAGAGAGCAGGGTCGTCGCCTGCCCGATGGGCGTGGCGGCGACAGGTGGCTGAGGGACCAGGGAAATGCCAGCCGCCCTGCATAACCTGGCTACCTCAACCCAAGGTTGCTGATAGTGTACAATGAGGCTGCCGGATCTGGAGCGAAGCTCTATCTTCAGGCGTTGCTCTGTTGCGAGGCGTTTGGCGCAAAATGCCAAGGCTTCGCGGGATGTCGTCGAAGCCGTCACCAGCCGGGTCCGCCCCTCAATCTGATGGGCGACCCGCATTTCAAGCTGCAAAGCCATTCAGAATCAGCTTTCGCTTGTGGTCTCGGGAGAGGGGGCACTCTCTCCCGTTTCAGAGGGGGATGGCGTAGCGGTATCGGTCGTGGGCGATGCCGCCGTTGTATTCTTCGCGCTGGTCCGTTTGCGGGTGGCTGCGCGCCGGGGCGTTGCCTTCGGCTTGTCTTTCACCGGTGTGGCCTCCGCAGCTGCGGCGCTGACTTCCGCCTCATCCTTGGGAGCCGGTGCAGCTTTGGAGGTGGCCTTTTTAGACGAAACTTTTTTGCTGACCGGCGCTTTGCCTGAGGAAGAAGCTGTATCCGTCGCAGCGGTTTGCGACGGCGCTGTTGTTTTGGTCGAGGTTGTTTTCGCTGTGCTGGCTCGCACTGATGAGCGCGCTGAGGTTTTTCGGCCGCTGCTGCTGCGGCGGGCACGGCTGCGTGTTGTGGTTTGCTTCACCTCTTGCGCAGCCGTATCCGCAGTTTCTGCAACCTCTTGCACAATGGCTTCTCCAGCTGCGGTCGCGGCCCGTGCAGCTTCGCCGGCTGAATCCGCAGCCTTTGTCTCACCCCGCGTTGCTGTGGCCTTGATGCCGGCAGCAGTGTCATTGAGGAGATCCTTGACCTCCCCTCCGGCTTTGACCACGGCATCGCGGGCGGCGTCATAGCCAGCCTTGCCGGCTTTCGCCGCATCCTTGGCGACAGGGCGAGCCATGCGGGCAAGACGCGGTGCCGCGGCAACAACGCCAGCCCCGATAGCAAGCCCTAACAAAAAGCCGCCACGGGCAAAGAGAAGAGGGGACATGAGACCGATCCTCTTATTGTCGTTTCAAACTAAAACATAGTGGCACATTAGGGCGTAATGGCCACTTTGAGAACGCCGTCACGCTGATGACCGAACAGATCATAGGCGTTTTCGATGTCATCCAGCTTGTAATGGTGGGTCACCAATGCACGGGTATCCACCCCACCGGAAGCGACAACGCCCATGAGACGTCGCATCCGCTCCTTGCCGCCGGGGCAAAGCGAATTGACGATCATTGTATCACTCAAGCCCGCGCCGAAAGCATCCAGCGGAATTTTCAGATCTTGCGAATAGACCCCAAGAGAAGAGAGGGTGCCACCGGGCCGCAGAACGCGCAAGGCGCTCTCGAAGGTCAGCTGGGTGCCAAGTGCCTCAATGGCGACATCTACACCCCGCCCGTCTGTGAGGCGCATAATCTCTTCAACCGGATCGCACTGCTTAAAGTTGATGAGATCGGTAGCCCCCATGGAGCGGGCCATCTCAAGGCGGCCATCAATGCCATCCACGGCAAAAATGCGGGAGGCGCCCATGAGGCGAGCGCCAGCAGTCGCGCACAGGCCAATGGGACCTTGGGCAAAAACAACGACCATGTCGCCAATCTTCACGCCGCCGCGCTCGGCACCAGCAAAGCCCGTGGACATGATATCCGGGCACATCAGCACCTGTTCATCATCCAGATGATCCGGCACGGCAGACAGATTGGCCATGGCATCCGGCACGAGCAGATATTCAGCTTGGGCGCCATCAATCGTATTGCCGAAGCGCCAGCCGCCAGCAACCTTGAAGCCATGTTTGGTGAAGGGGCCATCCTGAGAACTGCAACCGCACATGCAGGCATTTGAATAGCCCGAAGGGGTAATCGCCCCCGCAATGACCCGCTGCCCTTCCTTGAAGCCCTGAACCGCAGAACCCAGTTTCTCAATAATTCCAACGGGCTCATGCCCGATGGTCAGGCCCTTTTCAACCGGGTACTCGCCCTTGAGAATGTGAATGTCGGTGCCGCAAATGGTGGTGGTGGTAATGCGGATCAGCGCATCCAGAGGCCCGACATCCGGGATCGGCTTGTCTTCGAGAACGATACGCCCCTTTTCGACGAAAACGGCAGCTTTCATCATTCTGGTTTGTGGGGACGGGCGATGGGAGGCCTGTTGAGCGGCCTTATCCATGATATCGGACATGACGTTCACTCCCCTTATATTTGTTCCCGAGAAGGGTATTCGTCCTCAGGCGTGCAAGCATTGATGCGCGTCAAGGGCTCTCTTGTTAGGTGAGCAGACTTTCCACGCTAAAACAATGGCCCTGTTTCGCACGCGCACAAAAGTGAGACGTCTTTATAAAATCTATAAGGAGAGTGCCGGAATCAGGAATTGGGCGGGTAGCTGTGCACGCGACCGCAATTGTCCGTTATAATGTATCGGCCCTCTTCTTCCGGTTCAGCATATTGAGGGGTCAGGGGCACCTTTCCCGCTCCACCTGGAATATCAAGAACATATGTTGGCATGGCGATGCCCGACAGGCGTCCGCGCAAGCTGCGCATGAGAGCTTGCCCTTCCGGGAAGGTCAGGCGGAAATGCGCTGTGCCGGGCGCGAGGTCCGGATGGTGGAGATAATAGGGCTTTACGCGGTATTCGACGAGCTTGCGAAACAGGCTGGCTAGTGTTTCGGCATCATCATTGACGCCCCGCAGCAATACGGTTTGTGAAATGAGTGGAATTCCAGCATCAGCCATGCGGGCGAGCGCAGCGCGAGAGTTGGCATTCAGTTCTCGTGCATGATTGACATGGACCGCAACATAAGTCGTGAGATCCGAAGCTTTCAATGCTGAAATAAAAGCATCATCCACGCGCTCCGGGGCGGCGATGGGCACACGCGTATGAAAGCGAATGATGCGGACATGCGACAGGGCATTCAGCCGGTCCACAACATCGCGCATCCGGCGTGGGGACAGCATGAAGGGATCGCCACCCGTGAGGATCACTTCCCAGATTTGCGGATGTGCGGCCAGATAGGCGATCGCCGTTTCGAGCGCATCTTGAGACAGGGTTGTTTCTGCACCGGGGCCAACCATTTCCCGACGAAAACAGAAGCGGCAATAGACGGCACAGACGCCGATTATTTTCAAAAGAGCCCGGTCTGGATAGCGATGTACAATGCCCGGTACGGGAGAATGAGCTTCGTCCCCGATGGGGTCCACCAGTTCTTCCGGTTTCTCCAGCAGCTCTTCCGCACTTGGAATGAATTGCCGCGCAATAGGGTCGGCTGCGTCGGCATTGTTCATCAGCTCCATCAGGGCCGGCGTTACGGCAATGGCATAATGCCGGGCGACTTTTTCCAGTGCCTCATCATTCTGCGTTTCGAGCAGCCCTGCGGCCTGAAGGTCCTGTACGGAGCGTAATGTCTGTTGAGGGGAGATTTTGGGGCTAGGCATAGGGCGCTCTGGCCATGTCCGGCTGGTGCGGGGCATGGGCTGTGTCTTGAAATGCGGCGCAGAGGCCGCGTTTCTGAATGAAGTGCGCCCTTTCATAGAAGGTCTGGCCGGCGGACGCCATGCACTGAGCGTGCAATATAATTATCCGGCTGGGGGAGGAGACCAGCTGGTGTCTTCCCTGGGGAGAGGACGCATTCCAGTAATGTTTTCGCCCCGCTGAAAAGCCATGGACATGCGGAAGCTGTCGGCCATGCGTTCTGCATGAACAATAGCGCGCGCGGCCTGGGGGGCGGGCAGGGTGCGACGCGCCACAGGGCGAAACAGCGCCAGCCAGCGTGCAAACTGTTCATCCGTAATGGTGCCGAGTGAAAGGTGAGCCGGCAGAGGGCGCCCATCATAGCGCTTGCTTTTCAACAGGACAGAGGACCAGAAGTTACACATGGTGGCCAGATGGGCGGGCCAGGCATCATCCGCAATATGGCCGGTAAAGACCGGGCCAATCAGCGGATCTTCACGGACAACATCATAAAAGCGGTGAACAAGTGCATGAATATCCTGCTCGGCTTTGGATTCGGCTTGTGCTGGCGCAGCTTGCTCAGCATTCGGCGCTTGATCCGGCATGGACATGGCCTGCCTCCTCCTGGGTGGGCTGTTGCAGGAACCTGCATTCCCATTCAAAAATGATGCGCTCTTCATAGCATGCAAAGCGCTTCTGCGCCCGTGCGACCCCCTGCCACATGATGCGTCCCGTCAACTTGCTGCATGGCGCGCCTTGCAAAAACGTCTCTGTTGTGGCTCTTGAACCGGACTGTGAAAGAAACGGGCCAGCCCCGCCGGGTGGGGCGACCGTAGGGCGCTGTGGTCCGGAGGGATGAGATGACTGATTTCGTCGAGCTTCGTCGTGGTATGGTGGATAGTCAGGTTCGCGCCAATGACGTTACAGATCATCGCATTATCGCAGCCATGCTGGAGCTTCCGCGCGAACGTTTCGTGCCTGAGCAGTCCAAGCCCTTCGCCTATATTGATGACGATCTCGTCATCCGTCCGGCTCAGGAGGGCGAACCGGCCCGTTACATGATGGAGCCGATGATTCTTTCGCGATTGGTGCAGTTGGCGGATGTGAAGGCGACAGACCACGTTCTTGATGTGGGGACGGGCACTGGCTATTCCGCCGCCCTTCTTTCCCGGCTGGCCCAGCAGGTTGTGGCGCTGGAAGAAGATGCCGACCTTGCCCGGCGCGCCTCCACGACACTGAGTGATCTGGACGTGGATAATGTGGCCGTGATGCAGGGGCCGCTGGTCGAAGGCTGGGAGCCGGAAGCCAAATATGACGTGATTCTCCTGAACGGCGCTGTGGATGAGGTGCCGGAAACGCTGATTGCCCAGTTGAAGGAGGATGGTCGTCTCGTCTGCGTTCTGGGGCATGGCGGCGCTGGTCGGGTAACCATCTTTACCAATGTCGGTGGTGTGGCCGGGGAACGTCTGGCATTCAATGCCGCTATTCCGCCGCTGCCTGGCTTTGAGGCCAAGCCGCGTTTCGTTTTCTGATCGAGATTATCTGTGGCGCGTTTGCCTCGGTTCGCGGAAAAGTGGCTTGGCCATTGAACCGCTTGGTTCCGTATTGCAGCGCGTCAGGATAATGTGTCGGCCATGTTGTCATGACGCGTCGGGGGCGCCGCGTATCCTTTTTGTGCCGGTCCAGGAGAGTTAGATGTCGCTTGCGACAAGCATTCGTCGAAACCTTTTCGTCCTGGTGGGCCTCGGGGGCATTGCTCTTTCCGCTCAGGGTGCCGCTGCACAGCCTCTCGATTCCGCGCTCGCTGCTGCTTACGTCAATAACCCCACGTTGAATGCGCAGCGCGCTGGTACGCGGGCGACGGACGAGAATGTTTCCAAGGCGCTTTCTGGTTATCGCCCGACTTTGAATGGTGGCATTTCTGCCGGCTTTCAGGCTACGCGAATCCGTACGCCAGGTGCCCTCACGGCTTATGAAAACCTTTGGCCGGCCACTTTCGCGCTGACTGCGGCGCAGACCCTGTTTGATGGCTTCATTACAGCTAATTCCACGGAAGCGGCTGAATCTCAGGTGCGTGGTTCACGGGAAACTTTGCGGAATACCGAGCAGCAGGTGCTGCTAGATGGTGTGACCGCATATATGAATGTGATTCAGGCGATCGCGCTTCTTGATCTGCAACGGCAGAATCTTGCCGCTCTGGAACAGGAATTGCGTGCAACGCGGGATCGCTTCAATGTTGGTGAAGTGACGCGGACTGACGTGGCGCAGGCCGAGGCGCGCGTGGCGGATGCCCAGTATGGCGTCAGTCAGGCGATCGCCAATCTCAGCGCTTCGCGTGCGGTCTATCGTCAGGTGATTGGTGTGGAGCCGGGTAAGCTGACCTTCCCGGCTTCTATTGAGCGGATGTTGCCCTCCAATGTGGATCGGGTGATTTCGTTGGGGCTGTCCCAGCATCCGGCCATCAAGGCTTCTCAGTTTGCTGTTGATGCTGCCCTGTTTCAGGTGAAAGTGGCCGAAGGCACGCTCATGCCGAATCTGAGCCTTCAGGGCCAGCTTTCGCAGGGTTATGATAGCTCGATTTCGGTTGAATCCACGGGCGCTGCCGCTGTCACGCTCAACCTGTCCGTGCCGATTTATCAGGGCGGTGTTGAGTATGCGAATATTCGCCAGTCCAAGGAGCTGCTTTCCCAGGCGCGCATTGAGGTCGATGTGAACCGCGATGCCATTCGCGCGCAGGCCGTCCAGTTCTGGGGGGCTTTTGAAGCGGCGAAGTCCCAGATTCAGGCCGCTCAAGCGGCGGTGGCGGCCAATACTCTGGCGCTGCAAGGTGTGCGCGAAGAATGGCGCGTGGGGCAGCGGACCACGACTGACGTGCTGAACGCTCAGCGTGATTTGACCAATTCGCGGTCGGCGCTTGTGGTTGCGCAGCGTGATCGTGTGGTGGCGGCCTACTCTCTGGTCTCGACAGTCGGCAAGCTGGATGCGCAGTCATTGCGTCTTAAGGTGCGCGCTTATAATCCGGTGACGCATTATGAGCAGGTGCGCGATAGCTGGGCTGGTTTGCGGACGCCTGACGGGCAGTAAGGCAACGGGACATTCTTTCCAGCCGTTTCATATGCGGCAAAGGCGCCATAATTCCATTCAGAAAGTTTTGGCGCCTGACTGCCCCATGCATATTGGCTCATGGGGCGTGTCGGAGACGCTTTCCGCTGAGGTTGCCACATGGCTGTAAGTTCCAAGGCTGAAGAGCCTTCCATGGATGAAATTCTGGATTCCATTCGGCGTATTATTGCGGATGAGGATCTGGCTTTGGAACTTTCTTCTGGGGGTGCGCAGGGCGTACGTCCAGTATTGGCTGTGCCCGAGGAGAGAAAGATGGCCCCTTCGGGGAAGGAGGAGCCGAATCTACCATCGGTGGGGCCTTACCGTGGGCGCGAGCAGGCGCTTTCAATGGAGCCGCCGCCAGCGCGCTATGCCGCTGCGGATGAATCAACGCAGCATAGGCGGGGGGAGAGGGGCACTGAGCGCTCTTTTCCACACATGCGTGTTATTGAACGGCCCTCTGAACAGATGCAGATGACGCCTGCTGGAAGCGAGCCTGCGGATGCAAAGGTGTCTCAATCAGAGGCGCGCCATGAACAGGCCGCACACTCACCAGCCCTGCGACAAGGAAGAGGCGTCATGACTACCACTCCTCCGTCTTCCGCAAACCCCGCCCATCATTCTTCGAATCCATCGCGTGATTTGTCACCTCCTCATCCGCGCCCGGTGAGCGCTGCTTCAGCCGGCGTACGCCAGCCTTTGCCACGTCGGGATCTGCTTTCTCCCGCAGTGGATGCCGCTGTTTCAGCCGCTTTCCAGTCTCTTGGCGATCTGGTGCTGCCGCAGAAGGATCGTACCGTGGAAGATCTCGTGAAAGAGATACTGCGGCCTATGCTGAAGGAATGGCTGGATCAGAATCTTGCCGGCATTGTAGAGCGCCTGGTGCGTGCCGAGATTGAGCGCGTGACAAAGGATCTGCGCTGAACCCTCCGGCTCTTGCCGGCTTTGGCGGGGAATGAGTGATGGGCTGTGAAAGGCGTGGCCTGCACAGCCCATATTTGTATGCGGAGATAGGTCGCTGCCTCAATCCGCCCATTTCGGGTCGGTTGTGAAAACGATGGTCAGCCATCTGTCGGGGCTTGGATCGCCAAGTGCGGCGCCGATTTCCTCGCGCATATCATCCCACTCCTCCAGGCGGCGGGCTGGCCAGTGTTGGGGCACAATGAAGTACAATTCAATTTGTCGGCCGCGCCCAACCCTCGCGACATAGGCGCGATAGGACTCAAAGCCATAGCGATCCACAACTTCCTGAGATACGGCATCGACATGGTGTTTCAAATCGGAGGGGGTGACCAGCAGAATATCAGCAAGCGCGCGCTTAACTGTCCGGGCCGGGATGGGAATGATGACCAAGCAGACCAGCGCCAGAACGGTCGGGTCGATATAGGGCGACATCCAAGCCAGTGAAGTATCCTGAATGGCATAACCAAACAGGAAGGCGAGAAGCAGCGCTGCCGTCAGAGCCCCGGACATGAGCCAGGATTTGGCGTCAAGCGCCACAAAGGCGGAATTAATGGTGCGATTGGCTCGTGTATTGTAAACGCCCATAGCCAGCGTGATGATCAGCATCAAGGCCGAAAAGATAATGGCGGGGCCAAATTGCAGATCGCGCCCGCCCGCCATGAAGCTGCCAATGGCATTGATAAGAGCATATACAGCCGCGCTCATCAGCAATGTGCCGTTGAGGCCGAGAACCATAGGTTCGAGGTGCCAGAACCCCATGGTGAAGCGTTCAATGAGCTTGCTATCTGAGGGGCCGCTCTTGGCGGAGACGGAGATAAGGTTGGCAACCAGCAGCGCGACAATTGTCATGCTTGCGTCGGTGAGAGAATAGACGCCGTCAAAAATGATCGCATAGGAGCCGGATAAAAGTCCAAATGCGATATCGGCGGCAGCGAGAAGAAATGTAACAAGAATGGAGAGGCGCAGAACACCTTGTTCTGTCATGTTTGCACCATGGCGACAGACCGGATGTCCTGAATTGGGCTGATGCAGGGCGGTTGTCGACTTGAATGAGCAAATGGCGGCCAGTTTTTTCTGGAAGCCCCTGCTATTTGGGTATGAAGCTGCCAAGGGCAGATTGATACGCTGCCGCACCCTTTGGCGGGCCGCGCGAATACTGTATCAAATGGCTAATGCATCAGTCATGTCAGGTCATTAGAGAAGAGGCTTCTCCACGCCTGTCTCCATCAATGTTGGACGGAAGAGAGCCACTTCATAGCCGAGCGGTGCGATTTTTGCAAAGACAGGACGGTGACAGTTTCCATAGCCCTGTCAGCGTATCATCCCAGCGCGTGTAAGAGGGCACGAAAGGCTGAAATCTTCTCCTCTGGCCTCGAGTTTGGGCGCAGGTGGTGAAGGGCATTCGCAAGCTGGGGTGGGGGAGCCTGTAGCCATTCGTTGAGATGCTGTCGGGCCTTGCGGAAAGCCGGGCCTCCAACGGCGCGAAAATGCAGGGGGCGATTGCCTAGCGTTGTCGCTGCTCCGCTTGTTGCGCTTTCCCCCTCCGTCAGCAGCAAGGCCAGCGCAAAGCAGAGTTCTTCCTGCTTGTCGAGCTCCTTCTCTGCGTGCAGCGCCTCGGGTTTGGCATTGAGGTGCGAAAGAGCATGCAGAGCTTGGGAAAGGTGAGCTGTATCCTGCATATATGAAGATCTGTGGGGGGCTTCCTCCGTATCCATCTGGCGCAGTATGGCCGGTAGAAGGTTGGTGCCCGGTATGGGTGCCGGGTGCATCTGGTGCTCTGGCAAGCTGCTGCCGGGCCCGGCAAGGGCAAGGGCGATGCGAGTCGGGAGTCCAATTTCTTGGCGCTCAATATCGAAACGCAGCAATTGGGTGGAGGTCAGCAGAATAATGTCTGCATGGACGCTCCGTACAATATCAGCAAAAAGAGCGGATGCTTTGGGGGCGGGCTCATTGGGGGAGAGTAGGGAGATAGCTCCGGCCCATGGGTGCTCCAGAAGGTCAGGGCGCAGATTGTAACGCGCTTTCTCCCCCCCAACTGTCGGAAGGTGGCGCAGTGCAAGATCTGACCAACGCAGCAGGGCGTCCGCAAAAGCACCTGCCCCGGCATCGTCCGCATTCACGGCGGCCTGTGCCAGACTATAGGCCGAGTTGGCGAGATGCCCCCAAAGGAATGGCCAGGCGGCATGAAAACTGTTCCATGCCGCCGCATCTCCGGTGTGAATGGCCGTGGGCCAGTCATAGAGAACTGGAGGCGCGTGCAGCAAATCGCACCAGGTCTGCGCGAGTTCCGGCATGACCTCCGCAAGAATATGGGCGGAACCACTGTCCAGTTCATGAGGCTCAGTGCGATGCCGGCTGCTCCAGCTTTCCACTTGTTGCAGCAGTAGCGGGCCAAGTTTCAGAATGTCCGCTTCAAGGCTGGCGGGCAGGGGGGCTTCACCGTGGCGGGGAAGCAGGTGGTGAGGGGTGCGGGCAACCGTGCGCAGGAAGTGCTCTTCTTCGTACAAATGCTCTGTGGCGCGGCGGAACAGACGGCGATACTGGCTTGTCCAGTTGCGATGTGGTGGATGCCACGCATAATCCGCTTGCTGAATGAAGCTGAAACGCTGGCCATCCACGCCATGCGCCACGCTTAGCCAGAGCATGAACTGGTGATAGCGTGTCATTTCACTGAAGGCGCTATCAAAAGCCACTGGGGCCTGGCGGTCAATCTGCGCCAGCGTATTGTCGGCCAAGCCTTCCAATATATCGGCAGGCGTGGGCTTCGGCGTATGAAGGCTGGCCCGGCGGAAGCGAAAAGAGCATTTCAGTATCAGGCGTTCAAAATATGTGAGTGGCGTGCCCCCCACGCGTTTGCACAGGGCGACAGGGCCACTCAGTTGTTCATCCGGCGTGGGAATGAAGAAGAGGCGCGGCCTGGCGCTCTCCGGCTGTTGGTCAAGCTCCGGCATGGCCTTCAGGCTGCGGGTCCACCAGCGCCGGGCCACCCAATGCACCCAGCGCATCCGCACATCATGGATCATCATCGGGTGGGAAAAGTGGCTTTCCAGTTCGTTTGTGCCCGCTTGCCTGGGAACCTCGCCAAAGCTGAGGCCGGGCATATTCTGCCCACCATGTGCATAAAGCTGGGTGCGTAGATAACGCTCCAGATCACGAGGCAGGATCACATAAGCCGTATAGCGATCCCGGAACCTCTCACGGGCAGATTGCTGAACGAAGCGGAATGTTGTGAGAATGAAGTAGGCAGCCACGCACAAATTCACCAGCAACCAGAACAGATGCAGTGAAAACAGCACCAGCTTGAACAACTGTACGCCTGCACCCAGCCCAATATGATGCAACAGAAGCTGAAGAGGCCATACGAATTGTACGCAGAGAACAACGGCCAGCGCCACGCAACTGGCCACCAGCTCCAGCGCCATGGATTCATGGTAATAGAGCTGGATGTCGGTAGAGGATCCCTCTTTCTGCGCAATAAGCGTCACCAGAGTGAGGGAGAGCGAGATGACCCCGAGTAGACCGATCTGCGCACCAAGAAGGTAGCTGGATACATTCAGCATCAGCGCTTCCACCTCTATTGCGAGGTCCGGGTTGCCGGTGGTGACTGCGGGAAGCAATGAGGGGGCCAGATGTGCGCTTGCGATCTCCAGCATGCCAAAAATGAGATTGATGAGCACATAAAGGCCGATAAAGCCGCCAAAGGTGCGGATGCTGAACAGATGGCGCGCCAGCCTTTGGCCAAAGCCATAGCGAACGCGGTGCAGCCCCCGGCTTTCTTCCAGCTGGGCATGCGCTACGCGGTGTGCGTGGGCCCTGATGCTGCCGCTCCAACCACCCTTTCGCCAGTTCATCACAATGCTGCACCCTGCATTCCCTGAATCTCACATCTGCACGCATAGCCCATTTGTGGTGGAAGGGCATCCGTTGGGGAGGCAAGGTTATTTGGGCTTTTTCTTTTCTGCGCCCTATCTCTTCCGCAATGCGTGCGCACAACAATGCGTTATCTGGGCATCGAATGGCGGTTGGAAAGCGTTTCAGGATGTTTGATAACACGCACATATCCGTTGGGGTCGGCCTCGCGGGGTTTCGCATTTCCGGGGAGAGATGATGATTGGCGCGATAATGAAGAACGCATCCCGACTGGCCATTCTGGTGGCGGGCCTTATGGCCGCAGGCGGTGCGTTTGTCGCAATGTCTTCCTCTGTCCGGGCAGAGCCGACGGTGCAGGTGCCGCAATCTGCTGCGGAGGTGAAGCTCTCTTTTGCGCCCGTTGTGGCGCGAAGCGCGCCCGCCGTGGTGAACGTGTATGCCTTGCGGGAGCTGCGCGCGCAGTCTCCCTATATGGATGACCCTTTCTTTCGCCGCTTCTTTGGCCGACGGGACGGCGGGCCGGGCCTCGAAGGGAGCGAGCGGATGCAACGCTCGCTGGGATCTGGCGTGATTGTGGACCCCTCCGGCATTGTCGTCACCAATTTCCATGTCATTCAGGGTGCGGATGAAATTCGCGTGGCGCTGAATGACAAGCGGGAATATGAAGCCGAGATTCTGTTGCGGGATCAGCGCACGGATCTGGCCGTGTTGCGCATCCGTAAGGATGGGGACAAAAGCTTCGCCTCACTGCCGCTGGGGAATTCGGATCGTCTGGCTGTGGGCGATCTTGTTCTTGCCATTGGTGACCCCTTCGGTGTGGGGCAGACTGTAACGCAGGGTATCGTTTCCGCTCTGGCCCGCACGCAGGTTGGTGTTTCTGATTTCCAGTTCTTCATTCAGACGGATGCGGCCATCAATCCCGGAAACTCCGGTGGGGCGCTGGTGGATATGTCTGGCCATCTGGTGGGTATCAATACGGCGATCTATTCCCGTTCCGGCGGTTCCCATGGCATCGGGTTCGCCATTCCCGTGAATATGGTGCGCATGGTGCTGGAGCAGGCCAAGGAAGGCGGTACCTCCGTTCGGCGGCCTTGGCTGGGCGCGAGCCTTCAGGCTGTGACACCGGATATTGCAGCCAGTCTTGGGCTTGAATTGCCCGTGGGCGCATTGGTGCAGCAGGTGGTTCCGGGTAGCCCGGCGGATGTGGCCGGCCTTCAGGCCGGAGATCTTGTCACCGCTGTCGAGGGGCAGAGTGTGGAAGGCCCTGGAGCACTTTACTACCGCATGGCGACCCGGCCATTGGGCAGCAAGGCGGCCTTCGCCATAGTGCGCAGCGGTGAACCCAAAAGTGTTGTGGTGCAGCTTCAGGCCGCGCCCGAAATTCCCCCGCGCGATGAAGTCCAGCTTCGCAGCCGCTCTCCTTTCGCCGGGGCGACCATCGTAAATCTGTCGCCGGCCGTGGCAGAAGAGCTGCATCTGGATATGGCGCGGCAGGGGGTCGTCATTACCAATATCGCGGAAGGTTCTCCGGCCCGTGGGTCAGGCTTCAAACCGGGCGATATTATCGTCGAAATCAATGGTCAGCAGGTTGGGAATACGGCCGAGATGCAGGAGCTGACGGGTGTGCCACAGCGCGCTTGGCGCATTGTGCTGGATCGGGGCGGGCGTCTCATCAATGCTCTGCTTCCGGGTTGAGGCCGAGCATCATGGTTGATCTGTTTCAGGCGGCAGGATTGGAAGAGGCCGTGGGGCGTCCTCTGGCAGACAGGCTTCGCCCGCAATCACTGGCAGATGTGGTGGGGCAGGATAATCTGGTTGGACCGGATGGCACCCTGACCCGCCTGCTGGAAAGCCGGACGCTTGGCTCGCTCATTCTGTGGGGCCCGCCCGGCACGGGGAAAACCACGGTGGCCCGCTTGCTGGCCAGCCAGACGGATCTGCATTTCGAGCAGATCTCGGCCATTTTCTCTGGTGTGGCAGACCTGAAAAAGGTGTTCGAGCAGGCGCGCGCGCGGCGTCACGCCGGGCGGGCAACTCTGCTGTTCGTGGATGAGATCCATCGCTTCAATCGCGCGCAGCAGGATAGTTTCCTGCCCGTTATGGAAGATGGCACCGTGACCCTTGTGGGCGCGACAACGGAGAACCCCTCCTTTGAGCTAAATGCGGCTTTGCTGTCGCGCGCACGGGTGCTGGTGTTTCATGCGCTGGATGCAGAAGCTGTTTCTCGCTTGCTGTCTCGCGCCGAGGAGGTGGAGGGCAAGGCCCTGCCTCTGACGCTGGAGGCGCGTGAGGCTCTCGCCAATATGGCTGATGGAGACGGCCGCGCCGCCCTGACGCTTGCTGAAGAGGTGTGGCGCGCCGCCCGACCCGATGAAGTGTTTGATATTGCGGGCCTGTCAGAGATCGTGCAGCGCCGTGCGCCGATTTATGACAAGAGCGAGGATGGCCATTACAATCTGATCTCTGCGCTGCATAAATCTGTTCGCGGGTCTGATCCTGACGCCGCTTTGTATTATCTGGCGCGGATGCTGGATGCGGGTGAGAGCCCGCTTTTTCTGGCGCGGCGGATTGTGCGCATGGCCGTTGAAGATGTGGGTAATGCGGACCCTCAGGCCATGGTCATCGCGAATGCGGCCAAGGAGACCTATGATTTCCTAGGTTCGCCGGAAGGAGAGCTGGCGCTGGCGCAGGCCGTGGTTTATGTGGCGACGGCTCCCAAATCCAATGCGGTTTATACCGCCTTTGCAGCCGCCAAAAAGGCGGCAAAGCAGGGCGGCTCACTCATGCCGCCCAAGCATATTCTCAACGCCCCTACCACTCTTATGAAAAAAGAGGGCTATGGCGGCGGCTATCGCTATGACCATGATGAGCCGGATGCCTTTTCCGGGCAGGATTATTTTCCGGAAAGCATGGGGCGGCAAAGCTTCTACCACCCGGTTGAGCGGGGGTTCGAGCGGGAAATTCGCAAGCGCATGGACTATTGGGCGCGCCTCAGGGCGGAGCGTGATCCGCGCTGAAGGAGCTTTTCTGCGCTCAGATTTTCGGCAAACCAATTTCCAGGGGCACCACCGGCGCATTCTTGGCTTGCTTGAGGGTGAGGGCTGTCTTCACATTTCGCACATTGGGGGCGGCTGTCATCTCCAGCACGAAATCCTGAAATGTGCGCAGATCCCGCGCCACGCAAAGCATGATGAAATCAACATCACCGGAGAGCATCCAGGCAGAGCGCACCACGGGCCAATCCGCGATGCGAGACTGAAACTCAGCCAGATCCGCTTCAGCCTGGCTTTTCAGGTGAACCATCGCAAAAGCCATCAGATCATAGCCCAGCAGCTTTTCATTCAGCAGGGCCCGGTAGCTCTGGATAATGCCGTCTTCTTCCAGCGCCCGCACCCGGCGCAGGCACGGCGGGGCGGAAATGCCCACCCGGCGCGACAGCTCCACATTGGTGATGCGCCCGTCACGTTGCAGCTCGTCGAGGATTTTCCAGTCGACAGCATCAAGACGAACGGTCAAGGCATCTTCTCCGATTTGTAAGGGTGAGGGCACTTTAATGATCGAATGCGGCAAGGCAACGAAATAATCTTGCGCATACACCCTTTACCCACCATCCACTTGCAGCAAAAAGGATAATGCGTCCTGCATCTTGTCGCGATGGGGGGAAGACCCTACATTTATGCATAGCTTACGTTGCGCTTTGCGAATGGCTTCCCATCTTGGTTTATGGGGAGTGATGCAGGGGCATCGGACGCCTATGCTTTGAGGACAAAATGAGCGCCCAGCACGTCAAGGTCGTTATTATCGGTTCCGGCCCGGCCGGTTACACTGCGGGAGTCTATGCCGCCCGCGCCATGCTTGAGCCGGTTCTGTTTGAAGGCATTCAGCCCGGCGGGCAGCTCACCATTACCACCGATGTTGAAAACTACCCGGGTTTCGCCGAAGCCATTCAGGGCCCTTGGCTGATGGAGCAGATGCGCGCGCAAGCGGAGCATGTGGGCACAAGGATCATCGCAGATCATGTGTCTTCTCTCGATTTGTCGAAGCGCCCCTTCAGCCTCACCACGGAATCAGGCTCCGAATGGACTGCCGATGTCGTGATTCTGGCCACGGGCGCACAGGCGCGCTGGCTGGGGCTGGAATCTGAGCAGGAATATCGCGGCTTCGGCGTTTCCGCCTGCGCTACCTGTGATGGCTTCTTCTATCGCGGCAAGCATGTGGTGGTGGTGGGCGGGGGGAACACCGCCGTGGAAGAGGCGCTGTTCCTGACGAATTTTGCCTCCAAGGTCACAGTGGTGCATCGACGCGACAGCTTCCGTGCTGAGCGTATTCTGCAAGAGCGCTTGTTTGCCAATCCCAAGGTCGAGGTTCTGTGGAACATGGCCGTGGCTGAAGTGCAGGGTGAGCAAGAGCCTTCACGGGTCACGGGCGTTCTGCTGAAGAACAGCCAGACGGGTGAAGAACAAGTGGTGTCGGCGGATGGCGTGTTTGTGGCCATTGGCCATGCACCCTCTACGGATCTGATACAGGGCCAGCTCCGCCTGAAGAGCAACGGCTATGTCTGGACGGTGCCGGATTCCACCGCCACTTCGGTTGAAGGCGTATTTGCTGCCGGTGATGTGGCGGATGATGTTTTCCGGCAAGCTGTTACGGCCGCTGGCCGTGGCTGTATGGCGGCGCTTGAGGCCGAGCGCTTCCTGATGTCGCACCCAGCACCTGTAACAGGCGCGTGAGAATGAAAACCGGCGGGCCGCAAGCCCGCCGGATGTCTTTGTGGCCAGGGTTGAACGTTCAGAGGGACTGGAACGCTCACGGGTCATGATCGTGATGTGATCTGCTGTCCGGCCTGATGCTGGAAGCACGGATGGAGCTGCGCCCCATGGATTGGGACAAGCTGAAGGTTTTTCATGTTGCCGCTGAAGCGGGTTCCTTCACCCATGCGGGTGAAACCCTGGGCTTGTCTCAATCTGCCGTGAGCCGTCAGGTCTCGGCGCTGGAGACGGAGTTGCGCGTGCCTCTGTTCCATCGCCATGCGCGCGGCCTGATCCTGACAGAGCAGGGGGAACTGCTGTACCGTACGGCGCATGATGTGTTTCTCAAGCTGGAAGCCGCCCGCGCCCAGCTGACAGACAGTCGTGAAAAGCCGAATGGCGATCTGCGTGTCACCACAACCATGGGGTTGGGCACGCACTGGCTCACAGCGCGTGTGGGTGAATTTGCGGAGATGTTCCCGGATATTCGTATCCAGCTCATTCTGACCGATGACGAGTTGGATCTGGCGATGCGCGAGGCGGATGTCGCCATTCGCATGCGTCAGCCTGTGCAGCCGGATCTGGTGCAGCGCAAGCTGTTCACCGTGAATTTTCACGCATATGCATCGGCAGATTATATCAAGCGCCATGGACAGCCGCGCTCTCTGGATGAACTGGATGAGCATCGCATTTTGCTGCTGGGCGGGCCGATACCCACCTATTTTCAGGGGTTGAACTGGCTGGAGCATGCGGGCAGGGCGAATGGTTCTCCGCGCATCCCGGCCTTCGAGGTCAATAATGTGCTGGGGCTGCGCCGCGCTGTGGAATGCGGTGTGGGCATTGGTACCTTGCCGGATTATCTGACAGATGATGCCAGTTCTCTGGTGAAGCTCTTCTCCGAGGGGGATACACCCAAGCTGGAGGCCTATTTCACCTATGCGCAGGAGATGCGCTCTGTCGCGCGTATTCAGGTGTTCCGCGACTTCCTGATTTCAAAGGCGCAGCGCTGGAGCTTCTGAGATTTGAGCGTCTGTTTGCTTCAAGCTGTATGAAGCTGCACGATATGGATGCGGCGAACGACATGGGCAGAAAAAGGTTCGCCGCGTACAATTTGTGTGAGAATGTCTGTTTCAATCCATTTTTCTATGCACAGGCTGGCTTTTGCCATGTGTGTGCCACTCGGTGGGCGTATAAGCGAATTGTGAAGCTTAAGCTTTCCTTGTGAAAGGGGGATAAAATGGCACTTCTGAAGCGTGGACTTGCCGGTGAGCCGGTGAAGATTCTCCAGGCCAAGCTGGGCGTTGAAGCCGATGGTCGTTTTGGTCCGGGCACCGAAGAGGCGCTGAAGGCCTACCAGAAAGAGCAGGGGCTCTCGGTGGACGGCATTGCCGGGCCGGATACGTTCTTGGCGATGGGGCTGCCGGAACTCATCCTTCTCACTGTAGGCACGCGCGGCGAAGCCGTGAAAACCTTGCAGGCTGCTCTGGGAATTGGCGCTGACGGCATTTATGGCGCTGGCACAGCCAAGGCCGTGAAGGCTTTTCAGGAGCAGAATGGCCTTGATGCCGACGGCATGGCAGGGCCAGTGACCTTGGCCAAGATTGAGGCCTTCTCTGCTGTCATCACGCCCGAGGCCGTGGCCAAGGCGCAGTCTGGCGCAGAAACGCCCGCACCTTCAGAAGAGGCGCAGGTTGCCGGCGAGGAGAAGGTAGCGGCCCCTGCCAAGAGCATCTGGCAGAGCATTACGGGCTTCTTTTCCTGATAATGAGCGGCCCCATATCGGGGCCGTTTCTTTTTTATTGTACAGATGCAGCAAGATGTGATGGCGGAACAAACCAAGCCTCCTGCAGCTATTTCACTGCTGCAAAAGCCGGATCTTTTTGTTGATGTGACGGATTATGTGCCGGATCTGATCGTGGATCTGCGCTATTGCCAGGCCGATAATTTCGTGGGGGTTCCCATTGATGGTTATGTGGCCCCTCGCGCTCTTCTCACGCGGCCGGCTGCATTGGCGCTGGGGAAGGTGGCTGAGGCCGTCCGTGCGGAAGGTTTGCGCGTAAAGGTGTTTGATTGCTACCGGCCCGTTCGCGCTGTGGCGCATTTCGCGCGTTGGGCGGAAGATTTGGCTGATACGCAGACCAAACCCGCCTATTATCCAGACTTCGAGAAGAAGCAATTGTTCACGGAAGGCTATATTGCCAGCCATTCCGGCCACTCCCGCGGCTCTACTCTGGATATGACGCTGGTGAGCGAGAGTGGTGAAGAACTGGATATGGGGACGCCGTTTGATCTCTTCAGCCCGCTTTCCTGGCCTGCATGCTCACAGGTGAGCGCGCGTGCGCAAGCCAACCGCATCCGGCTTGCGCAAGTCATGGACGAGCAGGGCTTTGAACCATTCGCCATGGAATGGTGGCATTTCACCCTACGCGCCGAGCCTTTCCCTGACAGCTATTTCGACTTTCCAATCGAATAGCTGTCTTGAGTTCTGGATGGTGCTTTAGAGCGGAGGATTACTCCTCCGCCTCCGCCAGTGGAACTGCGGCTCTGCGTTCTGCGGCTGCGAGTTCTTCAGGGCTTAGAGTGCCTTCCATGGGTTCCATGAAGCGCTGCGCCAGAGGGCTTCCGCCCGCCTTGGCGCGCAAAAGCCAAGCATAGGAGGCCACGCGATCTCTCGGCACGCCGGCACCGGAATGATGCGCTGCCCCCAGCATGGCCTGCCCATCCGCATCTCCGGCCTTGGCAGCCTTACGCCACCAATGGAGCGCCTCTGCGGTGTCGCTTTGCATCTTGCCGGGAATACCCTTGAAGGCGATCATCCCCAGCCGGGTCATGGCCGCTGGAACCCCCTGTTTGGCAGCTGCCCCAGCCCAGCGCAAAGCTTCAGCCGGGTTCGCAGGCGCACCCTCACCATTCAGCAGCATCCAGCTCAGCGTATCTTGAGCGGGCGCGTCACCTGCTTCGGCAGCAATGCGCAAAAGGCTCAGCGCCTGCTCCGCATCGGCGGGGCCGCCGAGGCCCTTGAGGCAGAGGCCGGCCAGATTGCGATGGCCGATTGGGTCCCCCATCTCAGCGGAGAGCTCCAGCCACTGGCGCGCCAGTTCGTAATTGCGCTCTACGCCCAGCCCGTCAATGAAACAGGCACCGATATTGTTTTGTGCGCGGCTGTTGCCGGATCTGGCCAGCGGCTCCCAAATGGAGAGGGCTGTTTCGAAATCGCCTTTTTGCGCAGCTTCCAGCGCATCCCTCATCAGATCATCGTCGGAGGAGGACACACTGGGGGAAGGCACATTCACTGGCTGAGCCTCTTCGTTGGTGCTGGCAGAAGCCGGTGTCGTGGGCTTTTCTGCGGGGGCAGCTTGTTCGTGACCCAGATCGAGCTCCAGAGCGCGCCCCAGTTCCTCTTCAAGATCGGATGTGATGTCGAACGTGGAGACATCCGGCTTGCCAGCCTGTTGACGCGGCAAAACAGGGCGCGACGTTTCCGTCACGGACATGTTCTCATCCATATCCGGGGTAGGGTCGTCCGGGCCTTTGCCCTTGAGGCGATCCAGCCAACTCATCGGGAACCTCCCGCTGACGTGCCGGCCCCGGCGGGCCGGTGTTGAAAGTGATGTTCTGTCAAAAGAATGGCGCTTGGGCAGGGCAGGGCTGTAAAGCTCCCCCCGGAGGTGGCGGCAAGAGAGGGCAAAAAGAATGTCATGCTTTCCTCATGAGCCCAAACTGAGCGAATTGAATTTCGCCCGCCAATATCGGCTGAATGGCGGATGCGAGGAGGTGTTTCAGGAGCAAAAGCCCCAGAGGCAGGAAGAAAAACATATTGCTCCATGCTTTCTGAGGTGTCGGTCTTGCTCCCGGCCCCACGCTTCTGCTGCTTTCAGCCTTTTGGATGACGATTGCCTGTTTCACCAGATAATGCCTGCAAATGTGCATTTCTGCCCATGAACAACCATTCTTGCGATTCCATCATGCGGGCAGGGGATGAAATTTTCGTTGTGAAAACGGAAAAATGCACAAAATCAATGGGGCTGCATTGGCTCTCGGAATTGGATACAGGGCCTTGAGGGCAACCTTAAAATCTCTGCGCACCATATGCAGAGAGTTGGACGGGCATATGGCCTCCCTGAAGATTGGGTTTTGCAGGTATGGGGGCGCGGCCGGAAGAAGACGTGGAGCCGTCAGTCGCGCTTGATCTGTGCTGTGCGATGTAAGCGAACGAGAGCTGTTTGAAGCGCAGACAGGAAGCGCGAGCGATCACTTTTGGTGAATGGGGGCGGTCCGCCGCATATATCACCAGTAGAGCGCAGGTCCGCCATTAGGGCCCGCATCGCGACAGCTCCACCAATGGAGTCTTCTGTAAAAAACTTGCCATTGGGCGCAATAACGATTGCGCCCACCTTTATGCACCGTTCTGCAAGCAAAATATCGGCTGTGATGCAGACAGTACTGGCATCTGCGCGTTCGGCAATCCAGTCATCCGCCACGTCTGGGCCGGCTGGAACGATAGCCCGGCTAATCAACCCATCCGCAGGAATGCGGATGGGGCTGTTGCTCACAATCGTAACGGGCACCGCGTGACGGAAGGCGACTTTGTAAATCTCTTCCTTCACGGGGCAGGCATCGGCGTCCACCAGTATGCGGATCACCGGCGCTGGTCCGGCTTCTTACGTTTTCCGGGCTTGCGTCCCGGAGTCTGGGTGCTGTGCGCGTCGGTTGTGCGCATCTTCTTGCGGCGGGGCGGCCGTGGTGCAGCATTATCCAGCTTGTGGCGTGGTTTGCGGGTCGCTGTACGTGGCTGGCCTTCGACGGGTGCGATTTCGATTCCTTCATCATCGTCGTCTTTCCGACGAAACTTGGCCAGGAACCGCGCCGCGACAGCCTGCTTCACCTCAAACAGCGTTTCATTCTCATTGATGCGGATGGCACCAATTTCACTGCGCCCGACATTTCCGCGACGACATAGAAGCGGAAGCACCCAACGGGGGTCCGCATTCTGCCTGCGCCCGATATTCAGCTGGAACCAGGCGCTTTCTTCAAAGTCCTGACGGGAGGCGCGCGGTGCGGGGGGGCGCGTTTCCGCAAGCAACTCTTCAGGTTCGGGCAGGGCCGAGCGATGCACATGAACCAGCGCGGCGGCAATGTCTTCCGGGCTGCGTTGTGCCAGCAACTGGTTGGCCACGGCACGATCTTCATCACTGATATCGACCGGCGTCAAAAGCTGTGCGAGCAGCCTTTCAGTATCGGCGCGGCGAATCTCCTCAGCAGAGGGGGGAGACATCCATTCCGCAGCAATGCGTGCGCCCCGCAGCATGGATTCCACGCGGCGGCGACGTGTGTAGGGCACAAGCAGAATCGCCGTTCCCTTTTTGCCGGCACGCCCGGTGCGCCCGGAACGATGCTGCAAGACTTCTGCATCGCGCGGAATTTCGACATGAATGACAAGCGTCAGACTGGGCAGGTCAATGCCGCGCGCGGCCACATCGGTCGCGACACAAACACGTGCGCGTTTGTCTCGCAGGGCTTGAAGGGCGTGGTTGCGCTCATTCTGGCTATGTTCACCAGAGAGCGCTACTGCGGTAAAGCCGCGCTCGGTGAGGCTGGCATGGAGGTGGCGCACATTGTCGCGTGTGGCGCAGAACAATATGGCTGTTTCAGCCTCATGAAAGCGCAGCAGATTGACGACAGCGTGTTCAATCTCTGAGGGGGCGATTGCCATGGCCTGATAGCTGATGTCGCCATGGCCGCGATTTTCTTCAATTGTTGAAATACGCAAGGCATCGCGCTGATAGCGGCGCGCCAGAGCCACGATGGATTTGGGCATCGTGGCGGAAAACAACAGGGTGCGCCGTTCTGAAGGCGTGGAATCGAGCAGGGCTGTCAGATCCTCACGGAAGCCCATGTCGAGCATTTCATCGGCTTCATCCAGAATGACAGCGGCCAGTCCGTGCAGATCTAGCGTGCCACGCTCCAGATGGTCGCGCAGACGGCCAGGTGTGCCGACAACGATATGCGCACCGCGTGCAAGAGCGCGGCGCTCAAGCGCGGGGTTCATGCCGCCCACACATGTCACAACCCGTGCGCCCGTACTGCCATAAAGCCATTCCAGCTCACGGCTGACCTGCAAGGCCAATTCCCGCGTTGGCGCAATAACGAGCGCCAGCGGTGCTTCGGTCTGGCGCACCTGCCCCGTCTCGCCCAGAAGATCGCCCGAGATAGCGAGGCCAAAAGCCACGGTTTTGCCAGAGCCGGTCTGTGCGGAAACGATGAGATCACGCCCCTCCGCCTCGGCTTCAAGAACCGCAGCCTGAACGGGAGTGGGCGCTCCATAGCCGCGCGCCGCGAGTGCTTCGGACAGAAGTGCAGGGATTTTTGTGAAAGTCATTCTCTACTGGCTTATGCGTTCCGCGACTCAATTCCGCGGCAGCAAGGCTTTATCGCCTACTATCGGCGCACGATAGGCGTGTCCTGCCGATGGCGCAATAGATTGGGAGGAGCGCTTGTGCCTGTGTGAGGTGGCAGGGCGCGCTGAATGACAGAAGGGCCGGTCATTTCTGACAGGCCCTTCAAGAATTGTCTCTATCTGGAGCAGATTGGGGGGCGCTTTATTCCTTGGAGAAATAAAGTCGCGTGGCGGAGAAGACCACCGGGCTGAGAACCAGAAGAGCGATCAGGTTGGGCAGCGCCATCAGCGCATTCATGATGTCCGCCACCACCCAGATCAGGTTCAGCTGCGCCGTGGCGCCAATATAGATGGCGATGACCCAGAGAATGCGATAGGGCAAAATGCCCCGGCGGCCGACCAGATATTCCACAGCCCGCTCACCATAATAAGACCAGCCCAGAATGGTGGTGAAAGCGAAGATAATCAGGCCCAGGCTGACGATCATATCGCCACCTTCGAAGCCGGAAGCGAATGCCTGGCTGGAAAGCGCCGCACCGGTGAAGCCCGCGCCGGAGATGGGATCAACCTGCATCCACATGCCGGATGTCAAAATGACGAGCGCCGTCATGGAGCAGACAATGATGGTGTCGATGAATGTGCCTAGCATGGCGACCGTGCCCTGGCGCACCGGCTCAAGGGTTTTGGCGGCGGCGTGGGCAATAGGCGCTGAGCCCAGGCCCGCTTCGTTGGAAAAAATGCCTCGGGCCACACCAAAACGGATAGCGGCCATGACACCCGCACCCACAAAGCCGCCTGTGGCGGCAGTGCCTGTAAAGGCGTCCTCAAAAATAAGGGCAAAGGCGTGGGGAAGCTGATCGGCCTGGATCACCAGAATGATGAGCGCGCCAGCGACATAGAACAGCGCCATTAATGGCACCAGCTTTTCGGCGACCTGCCCGATACGGGAAATGCCACCAATCACGACCATAAAGGTCATGATGGCCAGAACGATGCCGGTAATGCCCTTGCCGATGCCGAACGTGCTGTGCATGGCATCTGCCACGGAGTTGGCCTGCACGGTATTGCCAATTCCAAAGGCGGCGATTGCAGCGAACAGGGCGAACAGCCACCCCAGCCATGCCCAGTTTTTACCCATGCCGTTGCGAATATAGTACATGGGCCCACCAACGAACTCACCGGCTTCGTCGGTTTCACGATACGTCACCGCAAGTACGGCTTCGGCATATTTGGTCGCCATACCGACAAGTGCGGTGATCCACATCCAGAATACAGCGCCGGGGCCACCCAGAGCGATAGCCGTGGCCACACCCGCAATGTTGCCGGTGCCGATGGTGGCTGCAAGTGCCGTGGTCAAGGCCTGGAAGGGGGTGATCTGCCCCTTCTCTTGGGTCTCCCGGATGCCCGAAAAGGCCATCTTGAAGCCATACCCCAGCTTGCGCTGGGGCAGAAGTTTCAACCCCAGTGTCAAAAACAGCCCGGTGCCCAGCAACAGCACGAGCATCACAGGCCCCCAGACAAAGCCGGAGACCTGGCCGAGAACATCGTACAAATCCATGTGCGATTTCCCCTGAATAAATTTTGCTTCAGCCTGCCGGAAGGGGAGTCTTACCGCCATCGAAGCCACTGGGGCGGATTATGGCCTTTTCGCGGCAAAACGAAAACACTGTATTTCGGGCAGCCTGCTGCCTGATTTGAGCCAGAGATGCCTTCTTGTCATGCAGCCTTTGCACAGACTTCCCATGGTGTTTCTGATCGAACATAGGGCCAAGGGGGTGGCAGCGGGGGCGGCAGCATTGCTGCCAATGGTATGTGCCCTTCTGTCGCAGGATATGAGGCGCTTCACATCAGGCTTGGAAATATCTTTAATATTTTGATATATATGGGAAATTTCTTTCCGATAGTTTTTCTCTATTGGAATTTGAAAATTTATCTATTTCTCTTAATTTGTTTGGGCGTTTATGTTCCGTGTCGCTGGCTGTTTTGGCCATGATCCATCTTGACCCAAGGAAACTCCATGTCTCTCGTCAATACC